>NZ_AP025627.1:0-10000 GCF_022846435.1 Parageobacillus sp. KH3-4 | reverse complement strand
GACAAGCGATATTTTACCACTATTACGGCTACTGTTCAAGAGCATTCTTCAAAAAATCTTTTCTTAGTTGTTATAAACAACTTCCTCAATATAAATATCCCGATGTTCACTTAAAGAAAGAAATTCGTCTTTATTTACAATTTTAACAATCGGTCTTGTCGGCGCTTCCCGCTGTATAAAAACGATTTCTGCCATTTCGCCGTTTGACAATTTGACAACTGTCCCTACATGAAAATTTATTAAATTATCTAGTAATATCTGTATCGCTTCCATGCTTAATTTGCCAAATTGTTCAATTTGAATTTTTTCGAGCGCTTTAAAAGGGGATTGTTTTGACCGATAAAGACGTTCGGACGTCATCGCATGATAAACGTCAGCTACAGCTACTATTTTGCTGTACGGGTGAATTTGCTGGTCACGAATTCCAAACGGATAGCCAGTTCCATCATTGCGTTCATGATGCTGTAATACGGCTAATTTTACCCCTTCTTTTAAGGTCTTTATTTTTTGGATCATTCGATAGCCGAACACTGTATGCTGTTTCATTTCTTCATATTCGTGAGCAGTAAACGCTGATTTTTTTGTCAAAATTCTTTTGTCTACCTTTGCCATGCCGCAGTCAGATAATATACCCGCCAGCGCAATTTGATAACAGTCACCTTTACTATAATCTAATTGTTTTGCCAAAAATCCCGATAATAGTCCAACGCTAACAGCGTGATGGTATAAATAGTCTTCCTTTGTCGCATAACGATGTAACGCCAGTAATTCCTTGCGGTTGTGTATAAATCTATCGAATAAAGGGATAATAATGTCCCTTATTTGTCCTATATCGACAGGAGCACCGGATTGCCACGATTGAAACGCTTTTTTATATTTTTGAACTGCTTGTAAATAAAGGAATATCGGCTGTTCATCGCCAGTGACATCATCTTCGCGCCGTTCAAGCAATTCAGCCGGATTAAATGGTTTTCCATTTGCCAGAACCGGTTCAACACACACTTCTCTAATTAAAAATTTTTCCAACACATTTAATAAATATGGTGTCAGCACAGTATTTTTAGGCATGATTGTCTTTTTGGTCTTGCCTCGTATGTCTTCAGCGAGAATACATCCTTCTTGCAGCTGGTGAAGTTTTACCCGGATCATCGCGCCACCTCTCTACTTCACATCTTTGTATCCTATAATTTTATACTAACACTGATGACGCAACCGTTGTAGTGCTTTATAAAAAAATGGCCCAAAAGGCTATACCTTTCGAGCCATTGTACGCAACTAACGATTTTCTTCATCTTCATTTTCTTTCTCTTCTTTCGGGACTTTCGCCACTGTAGCAACATACTCATGTTCGCTATCGTCGGACAAACGGATTAGTTTTACTCCTTGTGTGTTTCTTCCCATTCTTGAAATATCACTGACAGCAATGCGAATAAGAATGCCGCTTGCAGTAATAAGCATTAAGTCCTCTTCACCGGTCACCGTCTTCACCGCAACAACCGTACCATTTTTCTCCGTAATATTACACGTTTTAATTCCTTTTCCACCACGACTCTGTATGCGATATTCCGAAGATGGGGTGCGCTTGCCATAGCCGTTTTTCGTAACGACTAATACATCACAGCCATCCTCTAAAATTTCCATGCCGACAACTTCATCACCATCTTCCAGCGTAATTGCCTTGACCCCTGTTGCACTTCGTCCCATCGCTCGTACATCCGTCTCTGGAAAACGGATGAGCATTCCGTTTTTCGTCCCGACAATGATATGCTTCGAACCATCCGTTAACTTGGCGGAAATCAACTCATCTCCTTCACGCAAATGAATTGCAATTAAACCGTTGTTACGAATATGGGCAAATGAAGATAATGGAGACCGTTTGGCGATTCCTTGTTTTGTCGTAAAGAATAAATATAAATTGTCATCGAATTCATTGTTGATAGGGATAATCGTGTTAATCCACTCATCTTTATCGAGTTCTAAGAGATTAATGAGCGGAATTCCTTTAGCAGTCCGGCTGAATTCAGGAATTTCGTATCCTTTTGCCCGGTATACTTTTCCTTTGTTTGTAAAAAATAAAACAGTATCATGAGTTGATGTGATCAAAAGATGTTCCACAAAGTCATCTTCGTTTGTATGCATGCCTTGGACGCCTCGTCCGCCTCGTTTCTGACTTTTATAAGTCGAAACCGGCAACCGTTTAATATAACCTTTATGCGTGAGCGTAATAACGATGTTTTCGCGCGGAATTAAATCTTCGTCCTCAAATTCTTCGGCTCCTCCAGCGACGATTTCTGTTCTCCGCTCATCGTTAAACCGCTCTTTAATTTCCGTCAGCTCATCGCGAATAATTTGCAAAACTTTTTCCTCATCGGCTAAAATCGCTTTTAATTCAGCAATCAAGCGAATAAGATCTTGATACTCTTGTTCAATTTTTTCTCGTTCTAACCCCGTCAATCGCTGCAAACGCATGTCCAAAATCGCCTGTGCTTGTCTTTCGCTGAGAGAAAATTGCTGCATAAGTCCCTCTCTGGCGATTTCTGTCGTTTGCGAGCTACGAATTAAATTAATCACTTCATCGAGATGATCAAGAGCAATGCGAAGCCCTTCCAAAATATGGGCTCGTGCCTCCGCTTTTTTCAATTCATATGCCGTGCGGCGGCGGATGACCGTTTTTTGATGGTCTAAATAATACTGCAGGCATTCTTTTAAGTTTAATACTTTCGGCTGGCCGTCGACGAGCGCGAGCATGTTAATGCCAAAGCTCGTTTGCATCGCAGTATGTTTATATAAATTGTTCAAGATGACCTTCGCGTTCGCATCTTTTCGCACTTCAATGACGATTCGCATTCCACTGCGATCGGACTCGTCGCGCAAATCAGTAATGCCGTCAATTTTCTTTTCACGAACAAGTTCGGCGATACGCTCAATCAATTTCGCTTTATTGACTTGATAAGGAAGCTCGCGAACGATGATCATTTCTTTTCCGTTTGGCTGCTGCTCAATCTCAACTTTGGCGCGCAATATAATCGATCCGCGGCCTGTTTCATACGCTTTACGAATACCGCTCCGTCCAATGATTTGCCCCGCTGTCGGAAAATCCGGTCCCGGAATATGCTCCATTAAATCGGCTACTGTCATGTCGGGATTTTTACTTAATGCCAAAATCGCGTCGATCACTTCGCCGAGCTGATGTGGTGGAATGTTCGTCGCCATCCCGACAGCGATTCCCGAAGAACCGTTTACCAATAAATTCGGGAAGCGCGACGGCAATACGACAGGCTCTTTTTCTGAACCGTCGTAGTTATCTTGATAGTCAATCGTGTCTTTGTTAATGTCGCGCAACATTTCCATCGCAATTTTCGACATGCGCGCTTCCGTGTAACGCATCGCTGCGGCCGCGTCGCCATCAATAGAGCCAAAATTTCCATGACCGTCCACAAGCATATAGCGATAATTAAAATCTTGCGCCATGCGAACCATCGTATCGTACACTGCCGCGTCACCGTGAGGGTGGTATTTCCCGATAACTTCGCCGACGATGCGGGCCGACTTTTTATACGGTTTGTCCGCGGTCATTCCGAGATCATGCATCGCGTATAAAATACGACGATGCACTGGCTTTAGCCCATCGCGCACATCAGGCAATGCCCGCGATACAATGACGCTCATCGCATAATCAAGAAACGAAGAGCGCATCTCTTGGCTAATATTGACTTCGCGGATGCGCGGATGTTGATTTTCTGACATTCATAAAACCTCCCTTATAAAAAATTTTCGGCGGGGAGGGTGATTGCTCAACACTCTCCGGTTAAATGTCCAAATTTTTCACATATCGTGCATTTTCTTCAATAAACTGTCTTCTTGGCTCTACTTTATCTCCCATCAAAATTTCAAACGTCTCGTCCGCTTCAATCGCATCTTGAAGGCTGACTTGAAGCAGCGTTCTTGTTTCCGGATTCATCGTTGTTTCCCATAATTGTTCCGGGTTCATTTCTCCAAGACCTTTATAACGTTGAATCGTTGGTTTCGGATTTTCCGGCAATTCGGCAAGAATTTTTTCAAGCTGTCGGTCGTTATAGGCATACCTTACTTGTTTGCCTTGCTCAATTTTGTAAAGCGGCGGTTGGGCGATGTATACATATCCCCGTTCGATGAATTCGCGCATATAACGATAAAAGAAAGTGAGCAATAATGTGCGGATGTGCGCTCCATCGACATCAGCATCTGTCATAATAATGATTTTATGGTAGCGCGCTTTCGTAATATCAAAATCCTCGCCAATTCCCGTTCCTAGCGCGGTAATAATGGCGCGAACCTCATTGTTCGATAAGATTTTGTCAAGCCGCGCCTTTTCGACGTTAATAATTTTTCCGCGAAGCGGCAAAATCGCTTGAAAATGGCGATCTCTTCCTTGCTTTGCTGAACCGCCTGCGGAGTCCCCTTCGACCACGTACAATTCGCTGATGGAGGGGTCTTTCGAGGAACAATCCGCTAGTTTCCCAGGCAAGTTGGAAATTTCAAGCGCGCTTTTTCGCCGTGTAAGTTCACGTGCTTTTTTTGCCGCCAAGCGCGCCCGCGCCGCCATCATCCCTTTTTCAACAATTTTTCTAGCAATGGTTGGGTTTTCCAGTAAAAACGTTTCAAATTGTTCGGAGAAAACCGCATCGGTAACCGTCCGTGCGTCGCTGTTTCCAAGCTTTGTTTTTGTTTGTCCCTCAAACTGCGGGGACGGGTGTTTAATCGAAACGATTGCTGTTAGCCCTTCGCGGACATCTTCGCCAGTTAAATTTGGATCATTATCTTTGAAAATTTGCTGTTTGCGTGCGTAATCGTTAATAATGCGCGTCAGTGCCATTTTAAAACCGGATTCGTGCGTCCCGCCTTCGTGTGTATGAATGTTGTTAACAAAGGAATAAATATTGCTGCTATAGCTGTCGTTATATTGGAAAGCAATTTCCACATAAATTCCATCGCGTTCACCAACAATGTAAATCGGCTCCTCATGAAGCACTTCGCGCGTCCGATTCAAATGCTTAACGTAAGATTGAATACCGCCTTCGTAACAATATTCATTTTTGCGGTTTTCTACCCGCTTATCTTCAAGCGTAATTTTAAGGCCGCGATTTAAAAAAGCCAGCTCGCGAAGGCGGGTTGCTAACGTTTCATAATCGAATTCTGTCGTTTCTGCAAAAATTTCCGGATCAGGCTTAAAATGAACGGTAGTGCCTGTCCGATCCGTTTCTCCAACCACTTGCAAATCCGTGCAAGGAACGCCGCGCTGGTATTTTTGATAATGAATTTTTCCATCTCTGTGCACATATACTTCCAGTTCTTCGGATAAAGCGTTCACGACGGAAGCGCCGACGCCGTGCAGTCCGCCTGACACTTTATAGCCGCCTCCGCCAAACTTTCCTCCTGCATGGAGCACAGTCATAATGACTTCGACAGCCGGTCGTCCCATTTTCTCTTGAATGTCAACGGGAATGCCACGACCGTTATCGGCAACCGTAATGCTATTATCTTTTTCGATCGTCACGTTTATTTCCGTACAATAACCCGCTAGCGCCTCATCAATGCTGTTATCGACAATCTCCCATACGAGATGATGCAGCCCTTTTGGACCAGTAGAGCCAATATACATCCCTGGACGTTTACGGACCGCTTCCAGTCCTTCTAATACTTGAATTTGGCTTGCATCATACGTATGTTCGACTTTTTGTTCCATTGTCATGCGAATCACCTACGCTTTCTTTCCAAACGTTCAAGAGCTTAATCACAAAGAGGGGCGGTAATATGACCGGAATGGACTTTGTAAATTGCCGCTTCCTTGATGATGTCATGTTCGATTCCGTCAATGCTCGTTGTCGTTACAAACGTCTGCACTTTTTGCCGGATCGCGTCAAGGAGATGGGTTTGCCGAAAGTCATCCAGTTCCGATAGTACATCATCAAGTAAAAGAATGGGGTAATCACCGATTTCAGAAAAAATTAATTCAATTTCCGCCAACTTGATGGATAGTGCTGTTGTGCGTTGTTGTCCTTGGGAGCCAAATGTTTGGACATCTTTTCCGTTCACGCTGAATGAAATATCGTCACGATGCGGACCAGCAAGCGTCATTCCTCGTTGGATTTCTCTCTCTTTTATTGTAGCAAACTTTTCGCTATATGCTTCTATTATTCTCGACAACTCCATCCTTTCTGATACATCAACGGAAGGTCGATATTGGATTTGCAACGTTTCTAACCCGCGGCTAATTTCATGGTGAATCGGTGCAGCCCATTTTTCCAGCAAAAGCAAAAATTCATGCCGCTTTAGCGTAATTTTAGCAGCTAGCGGAATGAGCTGCTCCGTTAAGATATCTAACACTGTTTCATCTTGCTGCTCGCGCGTTTGCAGCAATTTCAAATAATGGTTTCGCTGCTGCAGCAGCTTTTGATATTGACTTAAATCATGTATATAGACAGGCGATACTTGCCCGATTTCCATATCGACAAAACGCCGCCTTACTTGCGGACTGCCTTTCACTAAGTTTAAATCTTCAGGAGCAAACATCACGATATTTAAATGACCGACGTATTGGCTTAACCGCTGCTGCTCAACATGGTTGCATTTTGCTTTTTTTCCTTTTTTTGAAATAATGAGTTCTAATGATAGCGCCCCGCTCTTCTTCGTTGCCCTTCCTTCTATTTTAGCATAGTCTTCATCCCAACGAATGAGATCTTTGTCGTTTGCTGTCCGGTGTGATTTTGCCATCGCTAATACGTAGATGGCTTCCATCATGTTTGTTTTCCCTTGGGCGTTTTCTCCTAAAATAATATTTACGTTGTTCGCGAACTTTATTGTTTCACTCTCGTAATTGCGATAATTTTTTAATGATAAATATGTTAAAAACAACGGCTCTTCACCTACTCTGCCCTCGTTACGATAAACGTGCCGAGTCCTTCGACTTCGACTTTGTCTCCATTTTTCAATTTTCGTCCACGTCGAGTTTCTTTTTCTCCGTTGACGAACACTTCATTTGTTTGCAAAAACCATTTTACAGCGCCGCCTGTGCCAACTGCTTGAATGAGTTTTAACAATTGGCCAAGCGTAATCGTTTCTGTCGCAATGGTTACTTTTTTCTCCATCCATTCATCGCTCGCTTTCTAAAAACTGCCCATTTTTTTATTTTAACGAAAAAACGAAGCGCTAGCAAAGAAAGCTGCTAGAACTTAGCAGCTTTCACAAATGTTAATACGTTCTTACTGGTAAAATAAGCTGAAGCATTGAGTCGTTATGGAGAGGACGAAGCAAAAACGGCCGCATCGCGCCAGTAAAGCTGATTTTAATTTCTGTACCATCAAGCGCTTTTAACGCGTCCATCATATATTTTGCGCTGAAAGAAATTTTTAATTCCTCTCCTTCGATCGATTCGCTCTGCATTTCCTCCGTTACTTTTCCGATTTCCGGTGAAACGGAGGAAATTTCAATGATGCCATCATTTAGCGTTGTTAGTTTGACAACGTTGTTTCTTCCTTCCCTCGCTAATAGGGAGGCGCGATCAATCGCTTGTAAAAATTCTTTCGCATTCACGATAATATCTGTTTTGCTATCGGTTGGGATAAGCCGGGACGTTTCCGGATAGTTTCCATCCAACAAGCGAGAGAAGAATAATAAACGTTTTGTTTTAAATAAAATTTGATTCGCCGTAATTACAATTTTAACAGGGGCATTGCTGTCATCCAAAATTTTGCTCAGCTCGTTCAAGCTTTTTCCCGGAATGACGACATTATGCGATTGATGATTTTCTGTCTCTATTTTTGCTTTTCGCAACGCAAGGCGATGGCTGTCTGTTGCAGTACAGATTAATTCCTCGTCTTCAATTCTCCAGTTGACACCTGTCAAGATTGGCCGCGTTTCTGAAGTGGAAACAGCAAACACCGTTTGCCGGATGATTGTTTTTAACAAGTCGGTTGGAATTTCGAAAACATTTTCTTCTTCAATTTGCGGAAGCCTTGGATATTCTTCCGCGTCAAGACCGTTTAGGCTAAATTCTGCTTTTCCTGAGCGAATTGCGGTTAAGAAATTAGGCTGCACTTCAATTTCAATTGTTTTTTCCGGCAGTTTTTTTACGATTTCTGAAAAAAAGCGAGCTTGCAGTACAATGCTACCAGTTTCTGCTATTTCGACAAGTACTTTATCTTCTTCTTCCGTTGGAATAAAAGATTCAATCGAAATGTCGGAATCGCTTCCTGTTAATGTGACTCCTTGTGGGGTCGCCGTAATTTTAATTCCTGTCAAAATCGGAATCGTAGTGCGAGGTGACACAGCTTTCATGACATCTTGAACACTTTGAACTAACGCTTCTCGATCGATTGTGATTTTCATTATGCAATCCTCCTACAGTTAGGGAAATAAATTATTTTTTTATAATAAAAAAAGAAGTAAGAACTGCAGTAGTAGTAATAAAGCTTGTTGAAATGTGGATAAGTCAAAAAAGTAAAGGAAACACAGCCTGTCCACATGTGGATAGACTGTGTGTAATTTGCGAAGCTATTCAATAGTTATTCACAACTGCTTCAGTTTCTCTTGGATTTCTTTTATATGTTTTTGAAGCTGAACGTCCGTTTGCAGAAGCTTAGAAATTTTTTCATGGGCATGAATGACAGTGGTATGATCGCGACCTCCGAATTCGTCTCCGATTTTCGGCAATGAGCAATCAGTAAGTTCCCTCGAAAGGTACATGGCAATTTGCCGCGGAAAAGCAACAGACTTCGTTCTCTTCTTAGCTTTAAAGTCTTCTAGCTTAATATTGAAATGCTGGCCGACAACACGCTGAATATCTTGAATAGTGATCACTTTCGGCTTGGTGTTTGGAATAATGTCTTTTAACGCCTCTGCTGCTAAGTCAGCGTTAATTTCTTTATTGATCAATGATGAGTAAGCTACGACACGTATGAGAGCCCCTTCCAATTCCCGAATGTTAGAGTCAATTTGATTAGCGATATAGAGCATCACTTCGTTCGGAATATCAAATCCTTCCGCTTTCGCTTTTTTTCTGAGGATGGCGATCCTCGTTTCTAAATCGGGAGGAGTGATGTCCGTAATGAGCCCCCATTCAAACCGCGAGCGAAGGCGGTCTTCCAATGTCGGAATCTCTTTTGGCGGTCGGTCGCTGGAAATAACGATTTGTTTGCTTTCTTCATGTAGCGTGTTAAACGTATGGAAAAATTCTTCTTGCGTTTGTTCTTTTCCTGCCAAAAACTGAATATCATCAATTAATAGAACGTCAACGTTCCGATATTTGTTGCGGAAATCGTCCGGACGGTTGTCGCGAATCGCGTTAATAAACTCGTTTGTAAATTTTTCTGAAGACAAATATACTACTTTAGCGGACGGATTATGTTCGATGACGTAGTGGCCGATCGCATGCATTAAATGCGTTTTGCCTAATCCAACCCCGCCGTAAATAAATAGCGGATTGTATGCTTTTGCTGGCGCTTCTGCGACCGCTAACGAAGCAGCGTGGGCAAAGCGGTTGCCGGAACCGATAACAAATGTGTCGAACGTATATTTTGGATTCAACATGCTTTGCGGAAAATCGGCTGGTTCCTCGTACGACTTTCGCTGCTTTTTCAAAGATTGTTGAAGATCGAAATCATCTTCGGATTGATTAGGAGGAATAATGAACTTAACGGCAAGTTCTTCTCCAGTAATGTCGTAAATGGTTTCAGTAATTAAACGAGAATAGCGGGAATCAAGCCAATCTCTCGCAAACTCATTTGGGGCTACAATGACAAGCGTGTCACCTCGTAAAGAGTGGGCTTTTGTTGATTTTAGCCAAGTTTCAAAACTCGGCTTGCTAATTTTCTTTTCAATTTCCCCAAGCACGCGATTCCATAAATCATGGATGTTTTCCACCCGTTGCCCCCTCCTTTATCAGAGGATTATTTAGAAAAAGAATTGTGGAAATGGCAAATAGTTAAGGAAAGAAGATGGTATTTCGACAAAATCCACCGCA